>NZ_AP026443.1 GCF_027923705.1 Cellulomonas sp. NTE-D12
ATGTTTATCCTTTGGATGGTCGCCATGATGGTGGTTATTATACCGTCAAGGACTGTGTGACTATTGACGTCCTTCCCCGTACGCCGGGCAATAATGTTTATGTTGGTTTCATGGTTTGGTCTAACTTTACCGCTACTAAATGCCGCGGATTGGTTTCGCTGAATCAGGTTATTAAAGAGATTATTTGTCTCCAGCCACTTAAGTGAGGTGATTTATGTTTGGTGCTATTGCTGGCGGTATTGCTTCTGCTCTTGCTGGTGGCGCCATGTCTAAATTGTTTGGAGGCGGTCAAAAAGCCGCCTCCGGTGGCATTCAAGGTGATGTGCTTGCTACCGATAACAATACTGTAGGCATGGGTGATGCTGGTATTAAATCTGCCATTCAAGGCTCTAATGTTCCTAACCCTGATGAGGCCGTCCCTAGTTTTGTTTCTGGTGCTATGGCTAAAGCTGGTAAAGGACTTCTTGAAGGTACGTTGCAGGCTGGCACTTCTGCCGTTTCTGATAAGTTGCTTGATTTGGTTGGACTTGGTGGCAAGTCTGCCGCTGATAAAGGAAAGGATACTCGTGATTATCTTGCTGCTGCATTTCCTGAGCTTAATGCTTGGGAGCGTGCTGGTGCTGATGCTTCCTCTGCTGGTATGGTTGACGCCGGATTTGAGAATCAAAAAGAGCTTACTAAAATGCAACTGGACAATCAGAAAGAGATTGCCGAGATGCAAAATGAGACTCAAAAAGAGATTGCTGGCATTCAGTCGGCGACTTCACGCCAGAATACGAAAGACCAGGTATATGCACAAAATGAGATGCTTGCTTATCAACAGAAGGAGTCTACTGCTCGCGTTGCGTCTATTATGGAAAACACCAATCTTTCCAAGCAACAGCAGGTTTCCGAGATTATGCGCCAAATGCTTACTCAAGCTCAAACGGCTGGTCAGTATTTTACCAATGACCAAATCAAAGAAATGACTCGCAAGGTTAGTGCTGAGGTTGACTTAGTTCATCAGCAAACGCAGAATCAGCGGTATGGCTCTTCTCATATTGGCGCTACTGCAAAGGATATTTCTAATGTCGTCACTGATGCTGCTTCTGGTGTGGTTGATATTTTTCATGGTATTGATAAAGCTGTTGCCGATACTTGGAACAATTTCTGGAAAGACGGTAAAGCTGATGGTATTGGCTCTAATTTGTCTAGGAAATAACCGTCAGGATTGACACCCTCCCAATTGTATGTTTTCATGCCTCCAAATCTTGGAGGCTTTTTTATGGTTCGTTCTTATTACCCTTCTGAATGTCACGCTGATTATTTTGACTTTGAGCGTATCGAGGCTCTTAAACCTGCTATTGAGGCTTGTGGCATTTCTACTCTTTCTCAATCCCCAATGCTTGGCTTCCATAAGCAGATGGATAACCGCATCAAGCTCTTGGAAGAGATTCTGTCTTTTCGTATGCAGGGCGTTGAGTTCGATAATGGTGATATGTATGTTGACGGCCATAAGGCTGCTTCTGACGTTCGTGATGAGTTTGTATCTGTTACTGAGAAGTTAATGGATGAATTGGCACAATGCTACAATGTGCTCCCCCAACTTGATATTAATAACACTATAGACCACCGCCCCGAAGGGGACGAAAAATGGTTTTTAGAGAACGAGAAGACGGTTACGCAGTTTTGCCGCAAGCTGGCTGCTGAACGCCCTCTTAAGGATATTCGCGATGAGTATAATTACCCCAAAAAGAAAGGTATTAAGGATGAGTGTTCAAGATTGCTGGAGGCCTCCACTATGAAATCGCGTAGAGGCTTTGCTATTCAGCGTTTGATGAATGCAATGCGACAGGCTCATGCTGATGGTTGGTTTATCGTTTTTGACACTCTCACGTTGGCTGACGACCGATTAGAGGCGTTTTATGATAATCCCAATGCTTTGCGTGACTATTTTCGTGATATTGGTCGTATGGTTCTTGCTGCCGAGGGTCGCAAGGCTAATGATTCACACGCCGACTGCTATCAGTATTTTTGTGTGCCTGAGTATGGTACAGCTAATGGCCGTCTTCATTTCCATGCGGTGCACTTTATGCGGACACTTCCTACAGGTAGCGTTGACCCTAATTTTGGTCGTCGGGTACGCAATCGCCGCCAGTTAAATAGCTTGCAAAATACGTGGCCTTATGGTTACAGTATGCCCATCGCAGTTCGCTACACGCAGGACGCTTTTTCACGTTCTGGTTGGTTGTGGCCTGTTGATGCTAAAGGTGAGCCGCTTAAAGCTACCAGTTATATGGCTGTTGGTTTCTATGTGGCTAAATACGTTAACAAAAAGTCAGATATGGACCTTGCTGCTAAAGGTCTAGGAGCTAAAGAATGGAACAACTCACTAAAAACCAAGCTGTCGCTACTTCCCAAGAAGCTGTTCAGAATCAGAATGAGCCGCAACTTCGGGATGAAAATGCTCACAATGACAAATCTGTCCACGGAGTGCTTAATCCAACTTACCAAGCTGGGTTACGACGCGACGCCGTTCAACCAGATATTGAAGCAGAACGCAAAAAGAGAGATGAGATTGAGGCTGGGAAAAGTTACTGTAGCCGACGTTTTGGCGGCGCAACCTGTGACGACAAATCTGCTCAAATTTATGCGCGCTTCGATAAAAATGATTGGCGTATCCAACCTGCAGAGTTTTATCGCTTCCATGACGCAGAAGTTAACACTTTCGGATATTTCTGATGAGTCGAAAAATTATCTTGATAAAGCAGGAATTACTACTGCTTGTTTACGAATTAAATCGAAGTGGACTGCTGGCGGAAAATGAGAAAATTCGACCTATCCTTGCGCAGCTCGAGAAGCTCTTACTTTGCGACCTTTCGCCATCAACTAACGATTCTGTCAAAAACTGACGCGTTGGATGAGGAGAAGTGGCTTAATATGCTTGGCACGTTCGTCAAGGACTGGTTTAGATATGAGTCACATTTTGTTCATGGTAGAGATTCTCTTGTTGACATTTTAAAAGAGCGTGGATTACTATCTGAGTCCGATGCTGTTCAACCACTAATAGGTAAGAAATCATGAGTCAAGTTACTGAACAATCCGTACGTTTCCAGACCGCTTTGGCCTCTATTAAGCTCATTCAGGCTTCTGCCGTTTTGGATTTAACCGAAGATGATTTCGATTTTCTGACGAGTAACAAAGTTTGGATTGCTACTGACCGCTCTCGTGCTCGTCGCTGCGTTGAGGCTTGCGTTTATGGTACGCTGGACTTTGTAGGATACCCTCGCTTTCCTGCTCCTGTTGAGTTTATTGCTGCCGTCATTGCTTATTATGTTCATCCCGTCAACATTCAAACGGCCTGTCTCATCATGGAAGGCGCTGAATTTACGGAAAACATTATTAATGGCGTCGAGCGTCCGGTTAAAGCCGCTGAATTGTTCGCGTTTACCTTGCGTGTACGCGCAGGAAACACTGACGTTCTTACTGACGCAGAAGAAAACGTGCGTCAAAAATTACGTGCAGAAGGAGTGATGTAATGTCTAAAGGTAAAAAACGTTCTGGCGCTCGCCCTGGTCGTCCGCAGCCGTTGCGAGGTACTAAAGGCAAGCGTAAAGGCGCTCGTCTTTGGTATGTAGGTGGTCAACAATTTTAATTGCAGGGGCTTCGGCCCCTTACTTGAGGATAAATTATGTCTAATATTCAAACTGGCGCCGAGCGTATGCCGCATGACCTTTCCCATCTTGGCTTCCTTGCTGGTCAGATTGGTCGTCTTATTACCATTTCAACTACTCCGGTTATCGCTGGCGACTCCTTCGAGATGGACGCCGTTGGCGCTCTCCGTCTTTCTCCATTGCGTCGTGGCCTTGCTATTGACTCTACTGTAGACATTTTTACTTTTTATGTCCCTCATCGTCACGTTTATGGTGAACAGTGGATTAAGTTCATGAAGGATGGTGTTAATGCCACTCCTCTCCCGACTGTTAACACTACTGGTTATATTGACCATGCCGCTTTTCTTGGCACGATTAACCCTGATACCAATAAAATCCCTAAGCATTTGTTTCAGGGTTATTTGAATATCTATAACAACTATTTTAAAGCGCCGTGGATGCCTGACCGTACCGAGGCTAACCCTAATGAGCTTAATCAAGATGATGCTCGTTATGGTTTCCGTTGCTGCCATCTCAAAAACATTTGGACTGCTCCGCTTCCTCCTGAGACTGAGCTTTCTCGCCAAATGACGACTTCTACCACATCTATTGACATTATGGGTCTGCAAGCTGCTTATGCTAATTTGCATACTGACCAAGAACGTGATTACTTCATGCAGCGTTACCATGATGTTATTTCTTCATTTGGAGGTAAAACCTCTTATGACGCTGACAACCGTCCTTTACTTGTCATGCGCTCTAATCTCTGGGCATCTGGCTATGATGTTGATGGAACTGACCAAACGTCGTTAGGCCAGTTTTCTGGTCGTGTTCAACAGACCTATAAACATTCTGTGCCGCGTTTCTTTGTTCCTGAGCATGGCACTATGTTTACTCTTGCGCTTGTTCGTTTTCCGCCTACTGCGACTAAAGAGATTCAGTACCTTAACGCTAAAGGTGCTTTGACTTATACCGATATTGCTGGCGACCCTGTTTTGTATGGCAACTTGCCGCCGCGTGAAATTTCTATGAAGGATGTTTTCCGTTCTGGTGATTCGTCTAAGAAGTTTAAGATTGCTGAGGGTCAGTGGTATCGTTATGCGCCTTCGTATGTTTCTCCTGCTTATCACCTTCTTGAAGGCTTCCCATTCATTCAGGAACCGCCTTCTGGTGATTTGCAAGAACGCGTACTTATTCGCCACCATGATTATGACCAGTGTTTCCAGTCCGTTCAGTTGTTGCAGTGGAATAGTCAGGTTAAATTTAATGTGACCGTTTATCGCAATCTGCCGACCACTCGCGATTCAATCATGACTTCGTGATAAAAGATTGAGTGTGAGGTTATAACGCCGAAGCGGTAAAAATTTTAATTTTTGCCGCTGAGGGGTTGACCAAGCGAAGCGCGGTAGGTTTTCTGCTTAGGAGTTTAATCATGTTTCAGACTTTTATTTCTCGCCATAATTCAAACTTTTTTTCTGATAAGCTGGTTCTCACTTCTGTTACTCCAGCTTCTTCGGCACCTGTTTTACAGACACCTAAAGCTACATCGTCAACGTTATATTTTGATAGTTTGACGGTTAATGCTGGTAATGGTGGTTTTCTTCATTGCATTCAGATGGATACATCTGTCAACGCCGCTAATCAGGTTGTTTCTGTTGGTGCTGATATTGCTTTTGATGCCGACCCTAAATTTTTTGCCTGTTTGGTTCGCTTTGAGTCTTCTTCGGTTCCGACTACCCTCCCGACTGCCTATG